>DASXVS010000047.1 GCA_036504095.1 Armatimonadota bacterium
GGCCTGCTCGTCCGCGGGGACGAGGGCATGGGCGTCATCGGGCACATCGTGCTCGGCATCGTCGGCGCGCTGGTCGGGGGGTTCCTCGCGGGCGTCATCACCGGCACCGACTACACCACCGGGATCAACATCTCGACGATCCTCGTCGCCACGATCGGCGCCGTCCTGGTCGTCGTGGTCGTCGGGCTGATCCGTGGGGGCTCGAGGAGCGGCCGCGGGGCGATCTAGCCTCGAGACCACGCCCGCGCCAAACGGAGAGGCGCCCGACCTGGGGGGAAGGTCGGGCGCCTCCGGGTCTCACCTGAGACACACCCAATGTAGGATCTGCGTCAACGCAGAATTGCCCAGAATTCGTGCGCACCGTCGAACCTCCTTCGGGGTGCCGCCCAACGGCACCGGTGGCGACGGCGCCTACCGCATCGACCAGCCGGACGACGCCGCCTGGCTGGCGCAGGTGCTCGCCGGCGTGGATCCGCGCTTCGGCGACTGACGGGGCGCGGTCGCGCGTTCCTCCACCACGCCCACGGCCCGTTCACCGCACAGTGGACGGGCCGTTTCCATGCCCCAACCGGTGAGCCGCGCCTACCGCGCATGACGTAGAGCCCGGGGTGACCATCGGGGCAGGACCAGAGGTCCCGCGGGAGGGGGGCCGATATCCCTTGCCCCCGTCAACCGGCATGACGATCCTCATGAAGCCGGTTTGGCGCCGGTCGTGGCTGTCGGGGAACGGACGAACGGCCACGGATGTTGGGCTCCCGGGGGAGAACGAGGGGGTTCGCCAAGTGCGTGGGTCATGGCACCCCGCACGACGGGTCGTTGATCGGCCTGGACGCGCTGAGATCCCGTGCGCGCCCGCCCACGACCCGACCGTCCACGTCACCCTGCCGGTCCCCGAGACCGGACGGCGGTCCAGCGCGCCCTGAACGCGCGGGACCGCCGTCTCGCCTTGTTCGCGTCCCTGCACTGATCCATCCGATCGCGTCCCGTCGGCAGCCACTCTAGATCCAAGTGTCACGTGAGACGGGCCGTCCGAGTATGGCGCTGGTCGGTGAGCCCGACCCAAGAGGAGGCGAGCGCGAGGAGACACCGCGACCACCCGGGGAGGAACTGGAGAATTCCGGACTCCAGCGATGTTGGGCCACGGGGAGCCCGACGTGGAGGTAGATGTGGATCGACCGAGATCAATTCCTAAGCTGGCGGCGCTGGCGGCCAGCGCTGCCTTGACCTTCACGCTCATCGGGGTGCCGGCCGCTGTCGCACCCGCCTTGGCTGTCCACTCGGACGGCCTCTTCCAGCTGGACTACACCGTCACGCCCACCATCCAGGGCGCCGCCAATGTCAGCTCGACCGACATGCGCCCCGCAGGCAACACGGGCGACGATTGGGACCACGTGTATGCCGGTGGCTCCAACTCCTTCGCCCCCACGTTCGTCGCGGACACGGTGGGCGCCGCCGAGACCAGCTTCTACACGGGCGGTGGCTCGAAAGACGAGCGACCGATCAGCTCAGGCTCGTCGCACTGGGAGTGGGACGACACCAACGACCCGATCCCGGACAAGGACGATCTCTCCAACGCGTTCGCGGCAGCATATGTGGACACGCGTTCGACGATCCCAGGGCCGAACGGCACCACGGTCGCGAACCCCGACTTCAACCACACGATCTTCTACTTCGGTGCCGACCGGTACGACACGTCCGGAGACGCCGAGGTGGGCTTCTGGTTCTTCAAGACGCCCATCGGCCTTGGCACCAAGCCGAACTTCACCGGTGAGCACCAAGTCGGCGACATCCTCGTGCTCGCCAACTGGGGTGGCTCCAACAAGGTCGGCGACATCGCCGTCTACCAGTGGGTCGGTGGCAACAAGCCGCTGGCGCTGCTCAAGGACACGACGGAGGCCGACTGCTCGGTGGCAGGGCCAAACGACGACATCTGCGCCGTCACCAACAACATCGCGGGCGAGGTCCCGCCTTGGCCGTACACGAACAAGAACGGCGAGCATGCCTATCGCGCGACGGCCCTGTTTGAGGGCGGTATCGATCTCAACGGACTGCTCAAAACGGAAGATATCGGCTGCTACAGCAACTTCCTCGCCGCAACCCGGTCGTCCCACTCGACAGACGCGCAGCTGAAGGATTTCGCCTTCGGCAGCTTCCCGGTCTGTGGCATCGCGGTTACCAAGACCGGCGACACGTTGTCAAAGATCGGTGACCCCGTCGACTACACGATCACCATCCACAACACGGGTCGCGCGACGCTGTACAAGCAGACGATCAGCGACACGCTGCTCGGGGCCATCGCGACAAACGGCGTCGACCAGGCGAATGCCTACGTCCTGACCAACACCTGCGGTGCCTCGCTTCTCAAGAACGACAACGCGGCCGGTGGGTCGGATGAGTGCACCATCACGCTGCGGCGGACGGTTATCGGCACAGATCCCGATCCGCTGCCCAACACGGTCAGCATCCTGTACAGGGAGAAGGCGGACCTCACTGGCTCGTCATATACGTCGAGTGACGACCACGAGGTCAATCTGTTCCAGCCGGCCGTGACGATTACGAAGACCGGCGACGAGCTCTCCAAGAAGACCGACTCCGTTACCTACACGTTCACGATCGCGAACGCGAGCTCGGAGGACAGCCCGGATCTCACGCTCGCGTCGATCAACGACAACGTCATCGGGGACCTGAGCGCCGCGGCGACGGCCGCCGGCTGCGAGACGCTCGTCTACAACGAGACGTGCGAGTTCACCGTCACGCGGGTGGTCGCGGACACCGATCCCGACCCGCTCGTCAACACGGTGGACGTGCTGTACCACCCGGTCGGCTATCCCAACAACGTGACCGCGAGTGACGGACACTCGGTCAACCTGTTCCAGCCGAGCGTCTCGATCGCGAAGACCGGCGACACGCTGAGCAAGATCGGCGACGACGTCACGTACCACTTCACGATCACGAACACTAGCTCTTCGGATAGCCCGAATCTCATCCTCGACAGCCTGACGGACGACGTCCTCGGCGACCTCGCCGACGACGCCCCGGCGGCCTGCGACTCGCTGGCGCCCGCGGCCTCCTGCACGTTTGACGTCACCTGGACGGTTGCAGCCGTCGACATTCACCCGGCCGACAAGGTCGCGGACGATCCGGTGATCAACACCGCCACCGTCCACTTCCACCCAGACGGGTTCACCAACGACATCGCGGCAACGGACAGCCACGAGCTCAACCTGTTCCAGCCGTCCATCGCCTTCAGCAAGACGGCCGACACGCAGCTCTCGAAGGCGACCGACGACGTCAACTACACGCTGACGCTCAACAACACGAGCTCCGCGGACGCCCCGGACCTCGTGTGCACGATCACCGACACCATGCTTGGGATCGACAAGGACGTCACGCTGTCATCGGGTCAAGGTGACGTGACGAACGTTGCGTACACCGTCAAGGCGACAGATCCCGACCCGCTCCTCAACACGGCCAGCGTCACGTGCAGCCCCACGGGCTTCCCGAACGTTCTCACCGCGGAGTCGAGCTGGACGGTCGACCTGTTCCAGCCGTCCGTGAACGTCGACAAGACCGGTCCCGCCCTGTCCAAGGTCGGGGACGATGTCACCTACCACTTCAAGATCACCAACACCAGCTCCGCTACCAGCCCGAACCTGGTCCTCGACTCGATCACGGATGACGTCCTGGGCAGCCTGTATCCGGCTGGTTGCGACAACCTCACGCCTGAGGCGTCCTGTGAGTTCGATGTCGACTGGACGGTCGAGGCGGGTCACGGCGATCCGGTGGTCAACACCGTCGAGGTCCATTACCACCCCGCCGGGTTCCCAAACGACATCTCGGCCAGTGACGGCCATTCGCTCAACCTGTTCCAGCCCGCGATCGCGCTGACGAAGACCGGTCCTGACCTGAGCAAGATCGGCGACACGGTCGACTACGTGATCACGCTCGAGAACAACAGCTCGACTGACACCCCGGATCTGACCTGCACGGTCACCGACGC